>NZ_CP102607.1:0-19473 GCF_026427635.1 Thermus brevis | reverse complement strand
CTGGGGGCCCAAGGCGGCAGGGCCGCGCGAGGACCAAATAAGAGGACCCCCCGCTGGGTGGGTGGGTGGGTGGGATTGGAAGGCGGGAGGGGAGGGCTAAACCCCAAAAGGACTCTTCGCTTAGGCTACCCCCTCCCAGCGGGAAAGGCAAGAGGCGCCAGGTGAGCGCGCGGGGGAGCTTCGTCCCCAACGCGCGAAACGGGAGGGGTTTATGCCCCAAGAAGGATTTGAAGGGAAGTGCTATAAAGAACAGCCGGAAGGAATCAGCGAGCGGGGCCGGGCCTTCCTCGAGGCCCTGGCCCGAAGGAAGCGGGCGAGGGGCGAGGAGCTCCCGCCCCTCTACCTGAAGCTCCTGGAGGGGGCCGCGCCCGCCCCGGAGCGCCGCGAGCCCCCGCCCGAGGAGGCGCCGCCTCCCCTGGAAGACCTCGGGCGGGACCTCCGCCCCACCCGGGAGGAGCTTTCCGCCTCCCCGCCCACGCCCGAGATGAAGCGGGACGCCTGGAACCTCGCCGACCGCCTCCTGGAGGAGGGAGAGCGGCGCCAGACCCTCCCCGACCTCTCTCCGAGGGAGCGGAAGGTGTACCGGACCCTCCTCGCCCTGGGCCTCGAGGTCCTGGCCCGGAGGCTGGGCCCGGGGAGGCCCCTGCCCAAGAACCTGTCCCAGGTCTCCCTCTTCGCCGTGAACGACGCCCTGGCCGTGGCCCTGGGGATTCCCCCGGCCTCCCTCTACCGGGTCCTGGCCTCCCTGGAGGCCAAGGGGCTCATCCGCCGGAGGGCCTGGCAAACCCCCGCCACCCTCCGGGGCCGGACGGGGGTTTACGCCGCCGGGACCCTCTACGCCGTGCGCCTGCCCCACCGGGAGCGCCGCCCCCGCCTGGACCTGGAGGACCTCCGCCACCCTTGGCGGGACCTGGAGGAGGACGCCCGCCGGGGACGCACCGCCTGGAGCCTGAGAGAGTCATATACAAGTCCTCCTGAGGAGGACTCGCGGGTCTTGGAGCTTTTGCTTGGTTTCTCGTTATCCCCTGGCGAAGCCGAAAACCCGTTAGCTTTAGACTCTCTCACCGCCCTCCTGCGGGCCCGGCCCGCCGAGCGCCGGACCCTGGTGGAGGCCCTCGCCCTCTCCCTCGCCCGGGAGTTCCGGGATCCCGGGAGCCTCCGCTTCTACGCCTGGGTCCTCTGGAACGCCCTCCGGGCCGAGCTCTACGGCCTGATGGAGGGGGCCCTCGAGGCCGTGGCCTGGGCGATCCGGCGGGCGCGGGAGGCCATGGCCAAGGCCCTCTACGGCCAAAGGGGCGAGAGGGTCCGGCGCCCCGGCGCCCTCCTCGCCCACCTCCTCGCCGAGCGGGGCCTCCTCGCCCTCTTCCGCCAGACCCCCCAGTGGCGGGTGGCCTAGCCCCTCACCCCCTCAGCACCCGCTTGTACCAGACCTTGAGGGCCTCGAGGTCCCACGCCACCACCGCCCGGCTCCCGTCGGGGTAGAGGCGCACCTCGTGGCGCCTCGGGAACTCGGGGAGGAGGCGCTCCACCTTGGGCCACCACGCCCCCAGGGCCTCCGGCCTCAGCACCAGGAAGTAGGGCCCCTCCCCCACCAGGCCCATCACCTGCCCCTTGGGGAGGGGCGGGGGCAGGCCCAGGTCCTTCGGGGCCTCCTCCTCTTCCGGGGCCCGCCACACCCGCACCGGGTCCCTCCTCGGCCCCTTCCTGGGCGGGGGCGCCTCCCTCTTCCGGGGCTCCGGGGGGCTTTCAGGCTCGGGCGGGGCGGGCCTTCGGGCCTCCTCCTGGGACTCCTTTGGCTTCCGCCTCCCCTCCAGGTAGGGGTTCCGGTCCCCCTCTATGGGCTCGGGGAGGGGCCTCCCTCCCTTCCGGGCCAGGGCCCACTTCCCCAGGGGGAAGGCCCGCTCGGCGAGGAGCCTCCCCCCCCGCAGGGCCCCCTCAAAGCGGTAGGCCTTCTTGGGCTCCAGGAAGGCGGTGAAGCCCCGGGCCCGGACCAGGGTGAGCCGGAAGGCCTCCCCGCTTTTGGGCTGGACGAGGACCACGAACCTCCGCCCGTCGGCGTGGAGGAGGAGGCCGTGGACCACGAGCTCCGGCCCCTCCAGGGGGCGCTTGAGCTTGGTGGCTGCCTGGGCCAGGACGAGCCTCCCCTCCCCGTCCGTCCTGGGCCAGAGGGCGAAGACCCCCTCCCCCCGGTGCTCCTCGGGCTGGCTGAGGGCGTACCCCGCCACCTCCACCCGGCACCCCCGGGGAAGGCGGGGGCTGGAGAAGCCCTCCTCCCCCAGGCTCCCCTCCAGGAAGAGGGTGGCCTGGTGGGGGATGTGGGGCCCGCGCCTCTCCTTGGTGGCCTCTTGCGCCTCCTCCACCCTCCCTCCTAGAGGCCGAAGCGCCTGAGCACCTCCCGGGCCCGGTCCACCACGCTCTTCCCCGCCCCCTCGGGCCTCTCCTCCTCCAGGGAGCGGAGGAAGGCCAGGAGGCTCTCCCTGGTGATGCGGGGGGACCTCGGGGCCGGATACACCCGCTTGAGCTTTCCCGCCTCCAAAAGCCGGAACAGCGTGCTCCGGGAAACCGAGAGCACCTCCCGAGCCTCCTTGTAGGTGAAGAGAAGCTTGTTGCCCAAAGGGTCCTTGGCCTCTGGAGCCCCTTCCCGCATGCCTCCATGGTACGGGATGGAGCGGACCCTTGGGGGTTTATCTGGGACTTCCAGACATCCGAACTTCGGAAGTCTGTGAGTCTGGAAGTCCATAAGTTTGTCGCAAACTTCCGTCTTTTGTCGCAACCCTCTTCCGGCCGCCCCGGCCCCTCGCGTGTCCCTTTCCTTAGGGTTTTCGCCCTTCGGGACGGCGTTCCCTAGCGGTCGGGGCCTACCTCGGGCACTTCGCCAAAGTGAGGTTTTGCGAATGCTATACTCCGGTAAAGCGGGGGTGGGGGGCCTCGAGGGCACCCCAGCTCCCCGCCCCGGAAGGAGGTGCCCGTGTCCCAGATCCCCGACCCCCACGCCGAGCTCTTCGCCCGCTTCAAGCGCTACCTGGAGATGGAGGAGGGCCGCTCCCCCCGCACCGCCCGGGAGTACCTCATGGACTGCGGCCTCTTCTCCCGCTGGTTCCGGGAGCGCCACGGCAGGCCCCCCCGCTGGGAGGAGGTGGGGAGCCAGCACATCCGCGCCTTCCTGGCCTCCCGCGAGGTGAGCCCCCAGCGGGTGGGGAGGGTCCTGGCCTCCCTGAGGAAGCTCTTCCGCTACCTGGCCGAGGTGGAGGGCCTCCCCATCCTCAAGGACCCCACCGAGGGGGTCAAGCGGCCCAAGCTCCCCCGCAGGCTCCCCGTCTACCTCACCCCGCCCGAGGTGGCCCGCCTCCTTCAGGCGGCCTACCAGAACCGCTCCCCCAAGGCGGCCCTCCGGGACTGGGCCCTCCTCGCCTTCCTCTACGGCACGGGCCTCCGCCTCTCCGAGGCCCTGGCCCTCACCTACGCCGACCTCACCTACCAGGACGGCATCCCCCACGCCCTCCGGGTCAAGGGGAAGGGGGACAAGGAGCGGGTGGTGGTCCTCTCCCCCACGGCCCAGCGGGCCCTGCACCAGTGGCTCAAGCACCGGAACCTCAAGGGCCACCCCACGAGCCCCTACATCTGGAGCCACACCTCGGGGCCCAACCGGGGGAAGCCCTTCTCCGCCCGGGCGGTGGAGGCCATGGTGAAGCGGGTGGCGAGGCGGGCCGGGCTCAAGGACTGGCACCGCATCACCCCCCACAAGCTCCGGCACTCCTACGCCAGCGCCCTGGTGGAGGCGGGGCGGGGGATTGACGAGGTGAAGGAGCTCCTGGGCCACAGCTCCATCAGCACCACCCAGGTCTACGTGCACGTCTCCCGCAAGCGCCTGGAGGAGGCCGCCCGGGCGCTGCCGGACGTTGTGTCCCCTAGTTTAGACTGAGCAGATCTTTTGAAAGAAGAGGCATTTTTCTTGCAAGGGGCATCTCTCACAGTGCGGGTTTGGCCTGCAGATAAGGCCTGCTAAGTCCATCACGGCCCAGTTTAATTCCCGGCCTTTTCCAGGCGGAATGAGCTGGGCCGCGAACTTCCAAAGCTCTGGATCCATATGGGCTCTTGAACGCGGTGAGCGAACACCAAAATATCTTGATATGAGTCTGATAAAATTCCTGTCTAAACCCGGGAGCGCTTCGCCTCTGCAAACCGCTAAGACCATGTTCTGCACGTAGGGCCCTACTCCCGGAAGGCCTTTTAGGCGGTCTGCTGTTAGATCCTCTGCCTTGATCTCGCTTCCAAAGCGCTCGCACAGCTTTTCTCCGAGGAGCTTAAGAAGGCGGGCCCTCTCGCGGTACATGCCCAAGGGGTGAAGAAGCTTTTCCAGAGCATCTTCTGCGGCTTTTGATAGCTTGCAGGGGTTGGGATATAGGGCTGTGAGTTGCTGAAAGACAGATGAAGCTTGTTGCGCGGTGGTTTTTCTTAATAGAATTTCAGAAATTATGACCTGGTATGGTGTGCAGTTGCTTCTCCAGGGGAAGCTTCTTTTGTTCTTCTCCCACCAGGAGAGGAGAGCTTCCTGAAAGAATGCGATTTGGGCGCTGAGTGAGCTTTCCCGTTTAAGAGGTAAGCTCTGCTTCTCTAACATCTTCAAGGATGCTTTGCATCACCTCTGCAATCTTTAGAGAAAGAAGGGGAGGCACAGCTTCGCCAATCTGAGACCGAACCTTTGACGTTTTTCCTTCAAACCAGAATGTGTCGGGAAAGCTTTGAAGCCTTGCACGCTCACGATTGGTGAGCCTGCTTCTGCTTCTTCGGTAGTGGTAGCCCCAGGTTCCTCCGCCTCCGTGAGCCACCACTGTGTAGGCAGGGAGGAGCGGGTGGAGCCTCCTGTATATGAGGCTGAATCCCCGCCCCTCTACTTCATGCTCCGTGCCGCGGACGGCTTTGTGGTTTTCCCCAGGGGGAATCTGCTTCATGCGGGCGAGCACAGCTTCCTGCTCCCGGGGAGGGGTGTGAGATCCGTCTGGAAAAGCATCTGAAGGCGCAGAGGTTAGAGATCTCCCCTTCCACCCTAAAAGTCGGATTACAGCTTCATGCTCCTCAATAGCTTGGTCAAATAGAGGATCGTTTGGCTTGCCCTTATGGAGACGGAGATAGTCGCTTACAGGATCGTCTCCTGAGAAGAGACCGCTGTACTCTGAGACAATTTCGCGGTAGATCTCTCTAAGCTCAGGCAGGATGGTGCCTTCTAAAGCCTCTAGGGCTGTAAGGGGGTACTTTCTGAGTGCGGGAGATCCAGCCAAAGCTTCTTTGATTGCCAAGATATGGTCCATCCGCACCGGGAGGTCCTCACGGAATCCGATAATCAAAAGCCGCTTGCGCCGCTGGGGGACGCCGTGCCAGGATGCATCCACTACGTCTGAAAAGACAATCTGGTAGGAGGGTATATCTCCTCTATTGGCTTCGCTGATAAGGTCCTCAGGAGGGGGAGGCGTCTGGTGGGGCTTTGCTTCATACTGCCTCCTCCACTGCTCGGGTAGGCGGTGCAGGTTAGTGAAGTCTTCGAGGATTGTGCTTATATCCTTGCCGGAGTTGGAGGAGAGAAGGCCGGGTACGTTTTCAAATACAAATGCTAGGGGTTTGAGAACTGCCAGGTACCGGGCAAAGTGCAAGTAGAGCTTGCCCCTAAGGGTTTGGGTTCCTCCTCGCTCCTGATCCACACCCCTCATGATGGAGAAGTCTTGGCAGGGCGGGCCTCCTAGCAGGACAGCCGGAGGAGGTATGGGAGCTTCTAGCTTTGACTGGGAAACATCCCCGACCGAGTAATAGCCTGCCTTAAGCAGGGGACCTTTTGAGATAGGTATTCCGAAGTTTCTGCTGAAAGTTTCGGCCGCATCAAGCTTTTTATCTATGCCAATTACAGTGTTGAAGCCTAGGCTTCGGAAGCCCCAGTCAAGTCCTCCCGCGCCGGTAAAGAGGCTTACTGTGCGCATTCAGCCCCCCCTTCAGGAGCAGAGAGAAGTTCTGCTATGTGGCTGAGATTCCTCAGCAGATCTGTGCTGCACAGCGCATGCCGGCTGTTGGAGAATTTTCCTATTGGATAAAACTCAACCGGCAGATTGTGTTTACCTTGGGGGAGGGAACCGCGAAAGGTGATTTGGTTTGCTTGCACGCTACCAGATGAAATTGTACCAACTCCGCTGTAGACAGTGATTTTTGTGCGGGCTTTTTGGGCGTTGTGCCTGTAAGCTTCAAAGGTTTGGCTGAGCTGATCCTTCTCCTTCCAGCCAGCTATAAAGGCTAAAAAAAGAACGTTTTCCTTCTTCATCCTTTCTACTTCTTTCTTAGCTCTTTCGAGCGCCTCGTCTTCGTTGCGAAAAACAAGCTCGCCTTCAGCAAGACCGCCCTCTTGATAGGCGGTTAAAACTTGCTCAAACGCCCCTATGCTTGCTAGAAAGTTGAAAAGCGTATCGGCGTTAGTCCCGACTTTAACCAGGACGTAAATGTCGCTGTGCTTATCTTGAGTGTAGGGTACATCTAGCCAGCGCCCATTGAGCTTCGTAGTCTTGATGCTGATTCTTTTTGGCGGTTTTATTAATTTTCCCTCTATGATGACTTCAACTACGTCAGTTCTTAGGGCGACCTCAAGCTCTTCTTCGCTGGCGTCTAAAATAGGGATGATCCTCCCAGACGTGGCTGAACTCATAAACTTCTGGAAGGCAATTTCACCGAGGATGCCTTGAATCGCATCTCCCCAGAGTTGCCCGAAGCCGCGTTGCCTTGACGATCCGTAGTCTGTTCGGGCAAAGCGGTGGGCAAACGAAAGAGCTACTACAGCCGCTCGAAGGTAGTCTTTTTTCGTTAAGAGGGTAGCGTTTGTTTCGACCTTATTCCAGAAGTTAGCGATGGCAACATCAGGATCTTTGCCGGAAGTAAGCTCGCTCCTTGCAAGATCCAGGGCTTGCAACAGAAGATCATCTAGATGCTCGTCGCATCTGATGCCTGCCTTCTCGGCCAGAAGAGTGAGCGCCTTTTTCCCTAGGTTTTTCCAGATTATCTCAGTATCGTCTTTTATTAAGTCTGCTAAGCTTTTCATGTCTGGCCGCCCTCCTCTGTGTATCTGCCTAGCATCTCGGCAACTTCTCTGTAGGAGGACTTGAGGAGTTTGTCTACAGCTAGCCTTATCAGGGTGTTCTCCGTGATCCTTTCCCCCTTCCCCTTCCTCTCCCGGTTCAGCCTCCGGGCCAGGGCGGTGAGGGCGTCCAGCTGGTCGGGGCGGAGCCTGCACTCCTTGCGCACGTAGGTGAGGTAGGGGGGGAGGGGGCGCTCCCCTCGCCCTTCCCCTTCCGGCGAGGCCTGGGCGGGAGGGGCCTCCCCGGGCTTCTCCTCGGGGGGGGTGGGGGCCTCCTCCATGACCCCCGCCTCGGGAGGGGCTTCCCTCAGGACCCCCGCCTCCTCCCGCACGAGCTCCGCCAGGCGCCGCCGCTTCACGCCTCCCTCCTCTCCGGGAGCAGGGAGAGCTCCCGCGAAAGCTCCTCCGCCACCCGGCGGTAGTCCGCCTCCGCCTCCCGGGCGTTCGGGCCCCGCCAGCGGGTGATGGGCTTGCCGTCCAGGGCCGCCCTTTCGTGGGCCTTGTAGGCCCGCACGAAGGCGTGGAAGGCGGGCACCCCGGCCTCCATGAGGGCGGTCTGGGCCTCGAGGGCCTCCCCCAGGCTCCTCGGGTCCACCCGGGTGAGGAGGACCCGGTGGGCCACCCCCAAGGGGCGGACGGCCCGCCGCACCGTCTCCACCAGGGCCTCGAGGTCCAGGGGGGCGGGGGGCGTGGGGAGGACGGCGTAGTCCGAGGCCTTCAGGACCGCCTCCAGGGCCTCGGAGCGGAGGGCGGGGGGCGTGTCCACCACCACCGCCCCGTAGCCCTTCACCCGCCTCAGGCGGAGGAGGAGGGCGGGGTCCGTCTCCTGGGCCAGGTCAAAGGGCATCTCCCCCCGGCCCGCCCACCAGGAGGCCGAGCCCTGGGGGTCGGCGTCCACCAGGAGGACGGGGGCCTCCTCGGCCAGGATGGCGGCCAGGTTGACGGCGGTGGTGGTCTTCCCCACCCCGCCCTTGCCGTTCACCACGGCCACCACCCTCACCTCAGCACCTCCTTCAGGGCCTCCTCCAGGCGCTCCTCGCCGCCCAGAAGCCGCACCCCCTCCTCCCAGGGCACCCGCCAGAGCCGCCCGGCCTTCTGCCCCCGCACCTGGCCCTCCCGGAGCCAGCGCCGCACCGTCTCCGGGTCCACCCGGAGCGCCCGGGCGAGCTCCTCGGGGGTGAGGAAGAGGGGTTTGCCCACGGGAGGCATGCTAACCAAATAACCCGTGGAAGGCAAGAGGGGGCGCCCTCGAGCCCGGCTCCCCGCGCCGGGATCCCCGGGCCCACGGGCTTTAAGACCCGCCGACTTCCGGAGTCTGTAACTGCCAGACTTCCGAACTTACAGACTCTGTAACTCCGAAAGTTACAGACTTCCAGATTTACAGACTCCGGAACTAACATACTTCCAGACTTCCAAACTTACAGACTCTGTAAGTCTGGTAGTCTGTAAGTATGTTCGTGGGCCGGAAGGAGGAGGGGCGGGCGGTCCTGCTCTCGGTGCGGGCGGGGAGGGGGGTGGTCCTCTCCGCCCCGCCGGGGTACGGGAAGACGGCCCTCCTGAGGGAGCTCCTGCCCGCCCTCGAGGCCTGGGCCCCCGTGGTGTGGGTGGACCGGGTGGCCCCCTTCGGGACCTTCCTGAAGGACCTCTTCCGGGGCCTCTGGGACGCCGGGGTGCCCGTGGAGGGGGTGGGGCGGGGGAAGGACTTTGAGGCCGACCTCCGGGCCTGGGGCAGGCGCCACCCCGGCAACGAGGAGAAGGCCCGGAGCCTGCTGAAGGCCCTCAAGCGCCCCGAGGGGGTGAACCCCATCACCCTGGTGGTGGACGACGCCACGGGCCTCACCCCCAGCGTGGTCCCCTGGCTGGTGGCCTTCGCCGAGGCCGCCACCCTGGTCCTCGCCGTCCACCCGGAGACCCTGAGGAAGGCGGGCACCAAGCGGCTCTGGATGCGCCTGGACCGGGTGGACCTCCCGCCCCTCTCCCCCAAGGAGACCCGGGAGCTGGCCCGGGCCCTGGTGGAGCGCTACGGGGTGGTGACCGAGGACCTCGAGGCCTACCTCAACCGGGTGGTGAGCCTCTCCGCCGGGGTGCCGGGGGAGGTGGAGCGGCTGGTGCGGTATGTGAGCGCCGAGGCCATCGTGCGCAACCGGGATGTGGGCACGGGCTACGCCGAGGGCCTGGCCCGGCGGGAGGAGCGGGGCATCGCCCTGGCCCCCGTCCTCCTGGTGGCGGGGGGCGCGGCTATCGCCGCCCGCTACCTGGGCCTCGCCCGGGGGGAGATGGACCTGTATGTGGCGGGGGGCCTCGGGGTGGCGGCCTTCGTGGTCCTCTCGCCCTGGCTCAGAAAGGCGGTGGTGGCGCGGTGAGGACGGAGATGGAGGAGTTCCTGAGGCTTCTGGAGGAGGCCTCCGTGGTGCGGACGGACGGCACCGGGCAGTACTACCTCCTCCGGCACCCGGAGCACGGGTGGAGGCTCTACCAGCGGGGCATAGAGGCCGCCTTCCTCCTGGCCGAGGGGGAGGCCGCCCTCTACTGGGCCCCGGAGTTCCGGGTGCCCCTCCCGGAGGTGGCGTGATGGCGTGCCCCATGTGCGGCGGCAGGGGGCGCATCCTGGTGCGCCTCCCCGGAGGCGAGGAGGTGGAAACGGCCTGCCTGGAGTGCCTGGAGCGGGAATGGGAGTGGGAGGATGAGGACCCCGAGAAGCGGCTGGAGGACCTGCTTGAGAGCGGGGAAGCTTTTTAGCCTCGCCCTCTGCCTCGCCCTGGCTCCCGCCCTGGCCCAGGGCCTCACCCGGGAGGAGGCCCGCCTCCTGGACCGCCTGGCCGAGGAGGCCCTGAAGGCGGACCCCGCCTACCTCCGGGCCCTGGCCGACCTCGAGGCCGCCCGCGCCTCCCTCGGAATACTCGGGGCGCTCTCCGCCGAGGCGGGGGCCTCCCTGGCCGGGGAGTACGGGCAGGTGAGCCCCGGCTACCGCCTCTCCCTCTCCCTGAACCTGGCCGAGCTCTTCCGGGACAAAGGCCCCGCCCTGCGGGCCCTCGAGGCCCAGGCGGAGGCCGCCCGGCGGGAGGCCAGGGTGCGGGTGGCGGGGGCCTTCTTCCGGTGGCTTGCCGCCCGGGAGGCGGCCCGGGCCGCCGCCGACGGGGTGGAGGCGAGGGAGGCGGAGCTTATGGCCCTCCAGGCCCGGGCCAGGGTGGGGGCCGCCGCCCCCCACGAGGTGCTGGCCGCCGCCGAGAGGCTCTCCCAGGCCCGCCTCGCCCTCTACCGGGCCAACCTGGACCTGGCCCTTGCCCTGGAGGACCTGGCCCGGGCCGTGGGCCTGCCCCTGGAGGCCCTGAGGGCCCTTTTAAGGCCCCTGGAGGGGGAGGGGGGCGCCATGGGTACCCCCCAGGCCCCCAAGGGGCCTTAAAAGGCTTTTGGGAGGGAAAGGTGCGGTTTTTGGGAATCGCTCTCCTTTTTGTTCTCTCCGCCTGCGAGGCCCCGGTGGCCGAGCACCGGGAGGAGGTGCCCCTCCGCCTCTTCCGCTGGGAGGGGGAGAGCCCCCGGGTGGAGGTCCTCCCCGGCGAGCCCCTCCGGGTGGAGGTCCGGCTCTACCGGGTGGGGCGGGAGCTCTCCGCCCACCTCCGGACCGAGGGGGGGCTTCCCGCCGAGGGGGACCTGGCCCTGGTCCTGGAGGGGCCGGGGGGCGAGCGGGCGGGGGAGGCCTTCGGCTCGGGGCGCCTTCTCCAGGCCCGGGCCCTCCTCCCCGCCCCGGCCTGCGCCTTCTGGCTGGTGAGCCTCTCCCCCGACCCCTTCCAAGAGGAGGCGCTGGAGGCGCGGGGCTACGAGGCCTCGGGGAGGCTCTGCGAGGGGAAGAGGTGAGGGTGGACGAGCTGGACCACCTGCGCCGGAGGGTGGCGGAGCTGGAGGCCGAGCGGCAGAAGCTCATCGCCCGCCTCGCCTACCTCGAGGCCCTCGCCCGCCCGGGGGCCCGGGGCGGGGTCCTCTCCCGGGAGCGGGCCCTGGAGCTCCACGCCCTCCTCTCCGCCGTCTGGCTGGACCTGAACGAGCTCCACCCCGCCCGGGTGCCGGAGCTGGACCGGGCCCTGAGGCTTTTGGAGGAGGCCCTGAGGGGATGACCGCCGGGACGCACCTCGCCGGGGCGGCCCTCACCGCCGGGATCCTGAGGGGGTTCGGCCTCGAGGTGGGCCTCCCGGAGGGCCTGGCCCTGGCCTGGGGCTCGGTGATGCCCGACCTGGACACCACCACCTCCGGCCCGGGCAAGTTCGTCCGCCCCCTTTCCTCCTTCCTGGAGCGGCGCTTCGGCCACCGCACCCTCACCCACTCCCTGCCCTTCCTCCTCCTCCTGGCCCTCCTCCTCCACCCCCTCTGGCGGGCGAACCCCCCGGTGTACTGGTCCTTCCTGGCGGGCTACCTCTCCCACCTCCTCCTGGACACCCTCAATGTGAACGGGGTGCCCCTTCTCTGGCCGTGGCGGGTGCAGTTCTGGATGTTCGCCGCCCGGGAGTGGCGGATCCGCTACGCCTCCCCCCAGGAGGCCACCCTGGCCCTCTTCCTGGCCCTCTCCGCCTTCGCCCTCTGGCCCCTCTCGGGGCAGGGCTTCGCCTCCGCCTTCCGCCACCTGGTGGGCACCCCGGAGGTGGCCGTGCTGGACTACCTGGACTGGCGGGACCGCTGGGAGGTGTGGGCCGAGGTGAGGGGCTTCAACCGGGAGACCCAGGAGCCCGTGGAGGGGCGCTTCCTGGTGGTGGAGGCCCTGGGGCGGGAGGGCTTCCTGGTGGAGGACGAGCTGGGCCGCACCCTGGCCGTGAGCCGGGACGGGCAGGTGGTGGCCTACCGGGCGCGGATGCACCGGGGCAGGCCCCAGGTCCTCAAGGAGTGGCGGCTGGACCTCTCGGGGAGGCTCCTCGCCGACCTCCTTCAGGCCCTCCCCCGCTCCGCCCGGCGGGTGTGGATCACCGGGGAGGCCCGCCCCGCCACCGCCCCGCCCCCCCTGGTCCCCCCCGTGGGCACCCACCCCCGGGTGGAGGCCTCGGAGAGCCCGCCCCACCTCCGCTTCCACGCCGCCCGCCCCGAGGACCTGGCCCCCCTCTCCGGCCTCTACCTCCGGGCGGGGAGCGCCGTGGTGCGGGCCAGTTTCGCCCCGGGGGAGGAGGCCTCCCTGGAGCTCCCCGCCCTCCCCGCCCTGCCCACCCTCCACCCCCTGGTCTTCTCCCTCCCCTCCCTCTCGGGCCTCCTGGTGAGGCCGGGGGACCGGGTGGAGGAGGGGGAGCCCATCGCCCGGCGGGTGGACGAGGGGCCCCTGAGGGACCTCGAGGACCAGGCCCAGGCCAGAGCGGAGGAGGCGGCCCGCCTCGAGGGCGAGCTCGCCCGGGCCGAGGAGCGGTGCCGGGCGGAGCGGGAGGCCCTGAGGGGGGAGCTGTCCCGCCTCGAGGACGAGGTGGGCCGCCTGCGCTACCTGGTGGCCCAGGGGGCGGAGGCCCCCCTGCGCCTCGCCGAGGCGGAGGCCCGCCTGGAGGAGGCCAGGGCCCGCCAGACCCGCCTGGCCCTGGACTGCGCCGGGGAGAAGGCCCGCCTGGAGGAGGCCATCCGGGAGGCCCGCCTGGCCCGGGCCCGCCTCCTGCGCCGGAAGGAGCGGACCGCCGAGGCCCAGCTCGTGCGCTCCCCCGTGGCGGGCCGGGTGGTGGAGGTGAAGGTGCGGGACCTGAGGCCGGGGGAGGTGGTGGTGGAGGTGGTGGTGGCGGGAGAGCGGGGACCTCAGGAGAGGTAGCCTAGTGAGCTCGTCTTAGGAGAGCCCTTCTCGTCAAGCTCCATCTTGAAGAAGTGCCTCTCTATCGCTTGCGGGTTTCCACCGTAGCGGGCCTCCACTAAGATCACGAGGGAGATTCCGGAAGGGTTTTCCCTAGAAGACCGCAGTTGCCATTTGGTTTGCCATGAGTACGTTCCCCCAGGTGCCAGACCTACCTCCTCGCTAAGCAACGGGGTTGTGATTTGATAGCCCTCCTTTCCATCGGCGTTTTCTGAGGCGGCAATCCCGACTTTGTAAACTAGGCAACCGTATCTTCCGAGGTTTGTAAGCGAGAAATTGTGGTTGAAAAAGAAAAAATTGACCGGATTGGGGGAGTCTTCCTTCACGGTGGAATCCAGCTTTCCTCGGGCCTCGAGGTGAATCAGGCCCATGCGCTCAGCCTTGGCCATCTCCTCTTGAAGCCTGGCTAGAGTTTTTGAAATCTCCGTTTGTTTCTGCGCTATCCTGGTCTGCCGATCGGCAAAGCGACTAAGCACCCAAGTGAAAATTGCCGTCGCCAAAGTCCCTATCGCCACTATTGCGTTCCAGTCCATGTGAATCACTTTCCCTCGCACCCCACCCCGTCCCCGTCCCGGTCAAAGCGGTGCGGGTCCGGGGGAAGGACCTTGAAGCCCCGGAAGGGGATGTCCTTGCAGTCCAGGTCCGGGGGCGGCGGGGGAATGCACACCGTGGGGTAGGCCGGGTCGCACCCCTTCCGGCTTTCCGTGCCTGGGGCGGGGTTTTGATGCCTCAAGGTAGCTCCGCTGACCGAGGCCCCCCCTCCCCAGATCCCGAGCCCCTTCGCCCTGGCCTCCCGGGCGGCCTGGAGGTAGAGCGAGGCGTAGCGCACATTGGGGGGCACGGTGTAGGGCTCGGCCCACCCCGCCCGCACCAGCTCCAGGTTCACCTGGAGGAAGCGCCGCCCCCCGTGGATCCAGTCCCCCCGGGGGTCCTCCAGGTAGAGGTAGGCCAGCACCCTCCGGTAGCGGTCCCGCTCCTGGACATCAAGCTCCACCCACACCCGCTTTCCCCCGACCAGGCGGGCGAGGAAGGCCTTGGCCTCGAGGCCCAGCCTCACCTCCTCGGGGCCCGAGGTGCGGCGGTTGTAGGTGCTCTCCGGGGCGTCCACCCCGATGAGGCGCACCGGGCCGAGGCCCGCTAGCTCCACCGTGTCCCCGTCCACCACCCGGAGGACGGCCACCGGGCCCTGGAGCCTGCCCTCCGGGGAGAGGGCGAGGACCGGGGCGAGGGAGACCCAGGGGAGGAGAAGGGCGAGCCCCGCCGGGGCCAGCTTCCGGATCATGGCTTTTGCCTCATCCCCCGCCCTCCAGCCACTCCTCGAGGGCCTTCCGGGGGACGATGTAGCGCCTCCCAATCCTTGCGGCCTTGAGGGACCCCGAGTAGACGGCCCTGTAGATGGTCTGCTTGCTCAGCCCGGTCAAATGGGCTACCTCGTGGATGCTGTAACCCATCCGGTTGCCCACTTGGGGCTCGGCCGGGAGGTGGGACTGAAGGGGCCCCGTCCCGGCGATCCTTTCCAGGGCCTTCACAGCGGCCTCGAGGCGCTCCAGAAGCTCTCTGAAGTCCGGGCTTGGGGTGACGCGGAGTTCCATGGTTCCTCAAGCATAGTCCGGGGATCCGGTTCGCCGCATCCTCCCCCACCCCTTCCCCCCACCCCCCTGCCCCCGCCCCCCTTCCCGTCGGCCTCACCCCGAAGGGGGGCGGGGGGATTTATCCCGCGCCGGGCGGGGCCTCATTGTGGGGCGCTCCGGCCCTACGGCAAGGCCAAGCCCTACGGGTGGGGCCCCTGCCCCAGCCTTGCCTCCGGGCCTCCGCGCCCCCTGGAGGCCCCTTGCGCCCGGCGCGGGAAAAGCGCGCGGGTGGTTGGAGGTGGTTCATGGTGTCCCTTCCCCTCTCCGGTGTGGTGGCCTTCGCGGGCTCCCGGCACGGCTCCCCCTGGCCCGTGGCCCCCGTGGTGGCCCTGGTCCTGGCCTCGGGGGGCGCGGTGCGGGTGGGGGACCAGCGGGGCGTGGACTGGGCCGTGCGCCAGGCCTGCCCCGGCGCCCAAGTGGTGCGGGCCTCCCTCTTCCCCGGCCCGCCCCGGGCCCGCCTCGCCCAGCGCACCCGGGCCGTGGTCCTGGGCCACCCCGCTCTGGGCCTCTCCCCGGCCTCCTGCCTTCTGGTCTTCCCGCCGGAGGGCGGGGCGCCCGCCCTGGGGCCCGGCTCCTCCCTGGCCCTGCGCCTGGCCCTCGAAGCCCGCCTCCCCGCCTGGGTGGCCGGGGAGCCCCGCCCCTCGGGTCCGGGGTGGGCGCCCCTCGCCCTGGCCGGGGTGCCGGGGTGGGTTTTGTACCCGATTCAGTCCAGCCTGTTTTAGCTCAGAAGGCTTGACAAGCGGCGTTTTGTGTCATATTATGATGACGGAAACGGAGGCCGGGACCCCGCCAAGAGCCAGGCCTCCGGGTTCCAAAGGAGGAAACCATGAAGCAGGTTAGCACGCAGGCAAAGGTTCTCACCAGGGAAGAGGCTATCTGGAGGGCCGCTTGGGCGCTGGTTCAGGCCCGGGAGAAGCTGGCCGAGCTCTACGGCTGGGCCCTCTCCGGGGGGGCCACCTCCTGGATCGCCCCCTTCCTCCTCGCCCGGGAGGTCCAGGAGGCCCTGGAGGAGGTGCGGGCTCTGGCCCTGGCCTTCGCGAACTTCCCCGCGGAAACCTCCTTTGACCAGTCCGTGGCCGCCTTCCTGGAGGAGGCCCGCCTCGAGGCCGCCCGCGTCCTGCGGGAGAGGGAGGCCGGCCAGCCCGAGCCCCGGCCCGCCGGGGAGGAGGAGGTGCCCTTCTAATGCGCGCCCTCGCCCTTCTTCTCGCCCTTCTCCTCCTCGCCTTCACCGCCCCCGCCTCGGCCCTCGGCCCCCAGGATCCCGGCCGGGTGTCCCCCCTCTCCGATGAGGTGAAGGGCCTCGGCCCCGGCACCAAGTAGCCCCGACGGGGGGCGGGCGGCCCCCGCCCCCCTCCCCAAAGGGAGGAAGCCGTGAGCGAGAACCTGACCCAGACCCAGACGGAAGAGCTTCGGGCCCGCGTGGAGGAGGCCCTGGAGGCCCTCAGGGACCGGGCCCGGGCCCTCATCGCCGCCATTGCCGCCCACGCCGAGGCCCGCCTGGCCCTCGAGGCGGCCCAGGACGACCTGGAGGACGCCCGCGCCCGGGCTATCCGGGAGGGCCTCGAGGGCAAGAACGAGACCCAGCGCCAGGCCGAGCTTCTGGAGAGGACCCGCGAGCAGGAGGAAGCCCTCCGGGGCGCCAGGAGTGTGTACCGGGTGGCCGAGGCCAACCTGGAGATGGCCCGGGTGGCCTGGGCCGTGGAGAAGGAGGCCCTCCGCGCCCTCACCGCCCTTCTGGGGGAGGCCCGGGCCTGAGGGAGGCCCCGGCCGCGCCTGCCCCCCGCGAGGGGGGGCGGCGGGCCGGGGCGCGCCCTTGCCCACCACCCGCCGCGGGCGCGGGGCTCCCCTCCGGCCCGGCGCTCGGCCCCCGGGCCGCCGCGCCGTGCACGCCGCCGCGGTCCAGCTGACGCTCGGCCCGGGGGCCGCCCTCGGGGGCTCGCTCCGCGCGCCGTGCACGCCGCCGCGCGGCAGCTTCGCCCCCTCGGGACGCGCCGGGCCCTGCCCGCCGTTAAGCTATGGGCGTGCCTAGGCGTCCTCTGTACCAGCCCGAGAGGTTCAAGGGCCTCCCCTGCTCCGCCCGGCTGGTCTGGTTCCACATCTGGGCCCTGGGGGAGGACGAGTACCCCGTGCGGGAGCTGGCCAGGGACCTGGAGATGAGCCCGGACGCCGCCGCCCGGGCCCTCAGGGTCCTGGTGGAGCGGGGCCTTCTGGAGGTGGTCCGCCCCCCCGCCGGGTCCAGGGCGGGGGTGTACCGGGTGGCGAGGTTAAGGAAAGATTGATAAAGCCCGTATTGAAGGCTTAGATGCTTGCTTAGGTTCCGCTTGAAAATTTATAGAGATCCATAATAGCATGGATTCATGCCGGTTATTTTCATAGACGAGTATGGTACCCCCAAGGCAAACAATCCCCAGTGGAACCCTAAGGACTTCTTTGCCCTCGTGGCCGTCTTCTTCCAAGAGGATGATTATAATGTGGCTGAGAAGGATTTTCTTCGGTTGAAGCGCACACACTTCTATTCAGAACGGGTGGTATCCCATGACCAAAAGATGAGAAAAGCTAGACACCCCTTCTATGGATTTAGAGATCCCTCCAGGATGAGTAGATTTTACCTTGATTTTGCCTCTTTGGCCCAGAAGTGGACGTATTCGGTAGTTTTGGTCATCATTGATAAGGTACTTACTTACGGGAATGTTTCTTCAAACCCATACCGTCCAGCCCTTCAATTTTTACTTGAACGCTTTGACATGACTCTCTCTTTGTCGGGCACCATAGATGTGATTATTGAATCCAGAGGAGAGGATTTTGACAGCCAACTGCGTTGTGTGTTTGCCCCGCAGAACTCAAGGCACAATTGCCGTATGCCATCAGCCATAGGCTACGCGTTGCGGGGCAATTATCTGCCCTTCTTCTTTAAAAAGGACGACCTCGTTGCGGGCTTGGAGATAGCGGACTTGCTGTTGGCGAGCGCTTGGCGAATAGAGTATAACCAAAATCTTTCCCAATTCGAAAGTAAACGAATTGGCCGCGGTTTGACCCCTCCAAGCGGAAGTGCGGGCGCATCTGCCCTGCAACCTGCTTCCGTGGAACCATTTGACAACGTTATATACGCCAATGCGGTGTACCCCAAATACCTAAGGGGGCCAGGCGGAACTTCCTACGGTCTCAAGCTCTTCCCTTGAAATTGGGAACATGAGTAAAAAGAAAAGCGGGGTTGGTCTGCCAACCCCTAGGCGGTTTCCGCCTTCGGCTAGTGTCCAGCCTCACCTACCAGCATAGGTGAGGTTTCCCCTTTTGTCAAGCGGGGGGCTTGCTTGTAAGCTGAAAATTAACTAATTACTTCCCACCGCCTCCTGCCGTCCAGCTCCAGCACCTCCTCCCGCCACAGCACCGCCTCCCGATCCGCCAGGAGGTCGCGGGCCCTCGAGGCCGTGGTGTGGAGCCTGCGCCGGGCCTCCTCCCCGTCCTCTTCCCAGAGCCTCCTGGCCGCCTCCCGCCAGGCCATGGGCCCCTCCCGGGCCAAGAGGGCGAGCAGGTCAAAGGCCCGGCCCGACCCCTCCAGCGGCACCTCCCGCCGCCCCACGAAGAGGCGCCTTTCCGAGAGGACCAGCCGCACCCCCGGCCTCTCCGGGGCCCGCCGGGTCCTGGGGGGCGCGAGCCCCTCCGCCTCCGCCAAGGCGAAGAGCTCCGGGAAGGAGAGGGCCTCCTCCATGAGGGGGTAGGGCCCGATGGCCAGGGCCTCCCGGAAGAGGGCGAGGGCCCCCTCCTCCTTCCCCTCCCGTCGGGAGAGCTCCGCCAGGGCCACCAGCACCCGGGCCCGGGCCGGGGCGTGGGTGTCCAGGAGCTCCAGGGCCTCCCCCGCCGCCCGCCTCGCCAGCCTCTTCCGCCCCAGGGCCAGGTGGCAGAGGGCCATCTCCGCCAGGGCCACCCCCCTCCGGGCCCCCTCCCCCGCGAGTTCAAGGGCCTCCTCCAGGAGCTCGCTTCCTTGGGCGGGCTTCCCCAGAAGCCGCAGGGTGGTGCCCAGGGCCCGCAGGGCCACCACCCGGTCGTCCGGGTCCAGCCTTCCCGCCACCGCCTGCTCGGCCCGGAAGAGGGCCTCCCTCAGCTCCCCCCTGGCCCGGTGGACGGAGGAGAGCAGGACCAGGACACGGCTCCGGAAGCTTCCCAGGGACTTGCCCCGGACCACGGCCAGGGCCTCCTCCCCCCGCCGCAGGGCCCAGCCCGTCCTGCCCCGGTGCAGGTGGGCCACCCCCAGGCCGTGGAGCGCCCAGGCCCGGCCCAGGTGGTCCTCCCGGGCGGTGAAGTGGTCCAGGGCCCGCCTCAGGGCCTCCTCCGCCTCCTCCCAGCGCCCGGCACGGAAGAGGAGGGCCCCCAGGTCCTGCCACACCCAGCCCGCCCGCTCCCGGGCCAGGGAGGCCGCCTTCCGCACCAGCAGGAGCCCCTTTTCGTCCCCCAGGTGCCAGCGGGCCCAGCCCTTCAGCCTCAGCCACTCGGGGTTCTCCGGCTGGGGATCCCGGTCCAGGGCCGCCTCGCCCTCCCGGTAGCGCCCGAGCTGGAGGAAGATGCGGACGGCCTCGAGGTCCACCCGCCCGTCGGGCCCCACCAGGGGGCGCCTTCTCCGGGGCCGATTTTGCCGATGAGCATCGGCACTTGCAGAGATTTTGAGGATTTGCCCCCCCTGCTCTGACATCCTTGCCCGGCATTATACGGGCTCGGGCACGGGGAAAAGGGCGCCTCAAAAATCAAGTGAACTCTATCACGCCTGTTGGTGTCCCGTTGGTGAGGGGTTTGCGCCCTCTGGGAGCCCGCGGAGGCGTGCCATATTGACCCGCCTCATTCGCCTTTGCTATGGGTGGGGGAATGCTTTTCGGGCTTCCCCCTCTCCTCTTTCCAGGGTTCCGGTATAATGCCCGGCAATGGAATGACCGGGCCCC